>NZ_JBSWTG010000002.1:0-5190 GCF_056158425.1 Planctobacterium sp. AWH2_060
GGCCATTGGGGCTGGCCACCAGGTGGCGTTAATGGCCCCCACTGAGCTATTGGCTGAACAACACGCGGATAACTTTCGAGGCTGGTTAGAACCACTAGGTATTGAAGTTGGCTGGCTTGCTGGAAAGCTAAAGGGTAAAGCCCGCAATGAAGTTTTAGCTCGCTTAGAAGCTGGCGATATTCAAATGTTGGTGGGTACTCACGCTATTTTCCAGGAAAGCGTGAACTACCAGCAGCTAGCGTTGGTTATTGTGGATGAGCAGCACCGCTTTGGTGTACATCAGCGCTTGGCCCTTCGTGATAAGGGTGAACAGCAAGGTCGCTATCCTCATCAGCTGATCATGACGGCTACGCCTATTCCAAGAACGCTGGCCATGACAGCCTATGCCGATTTAGACACCTCGGTCATAGATGAACTGCCGCCGGGCAGAACACCGGTGACAAACTGTTGTGCTACCAGATACACGCAGGGCCGATGTGATAGAGCGAGTGCGTCAGGCCTGTAAAGACAACGGTCGACAAGCCTATTGGGTATGTACACTTATTGATGAGTCGGAAGTGTTGGAGTGTCAGGCCGCTGAAGATGCTGCGGTTACCCTGCGTACAGCGTTGCCAGACTTACACGTTGGCTTGGTACACGGGCGCTTAAAACCTGCTGAAAAAGCGCAGGTTATGGCTGATTTTAAAGATGGCAAGCTAGACTTATTAGTGGCAACTACGGTTATTGAGGTAGGCGTAGACGTGCCTAACGCCAGTATTATGATTATTGAAAACCCCGAACGTTTGGGTTTAGCACAGCTTCACCAATTACGTGGCCGAGTAGGGCGTGGTGCGGTAGAAAGTCAGTGTGTACTTATGTACCAAAGCCCACTATCCAAAACTGCCACTCAGCGCCTAGGCGTATTACGCGAGTCTAACGACGGCTTTTATATTGCACAGCGCGATTTGGAAATTCGTGGCCCGGGTGAATTTATGGGTACCAAGCAAACCGGAATGGCGGAGCTTAAAATAGCAGATTTGGTTCGCGACGCTGCGCTTATTCCAAAAGTTCAAGAGATTGCCTATACCCTTTGGGATAAATATCCGTCTCACGCTCAAGCAATCATCAATAGATGGATAGGGCATAAGGAGCAGTACGGTCATGCTTAATAGTGTGCCTTTAATTAGTTGCGATGACGGAAACAGCGCTAACGCAAATAGCGAAGACGCTGGGCTAATTAGCGCAATTAGCGAAAAATGGGGCTTTCCCGTTGTTAGTAGCAGTGAAAAGCCCGTCGAAGGCTCTGTACTTGACAGGTGCAAAATGGTGTGCTGGGTCTTGCTGACGCTGGCGAGAAAAAAGTGAACCCTGTAGAGGTAGATTTTGCTTCGCCAGCTAGTTTGTATCGCAAACAGCACGGTGGCGGGCGCAAAGAGCCTATTGTTAAAGCCATTGGCCTTAAAGGTAATGAAGCGTGGCATGTGGTAGATGCAACGCCTGGGCTAGGTCGTGATGCCTTTGTTTTGGTAAGCGTTGGCTGCAAGGTCACAATGATAGAGCGATCGCCTGTGGTTGCCGCCTTACTTGAAGATGGTATTCGCAGATTAGCACTTAGTTTTCCAGAACTTGCAGCTAAAATGTCGCTTCAACATGGAAATAGCGCTGAGGTAATGCAATACTTCACTGGTGAGAATGTGAACGCTATTTACCTAGACCCCATGTTCCCAC
Organism: Planctobacterium sp. AWH2_060; assembly: GCF_056158425.1. Lineage (NCBI taxonomy): Bacteria > Pseudomonadati > Pseudomonadota > Gammaproteobacteria > Alteromonadales > Alteromonadaceae > Planctobacterium > Planctobacterium sp. AWH2_060. The sequence goes on from NZ_JBSWTG010000002.1 coordinate 1,708, forward strand.
ATAAAAAAGAAGTCAGCCTTGGTGAAAAAGGAAATGCGGCTGTTTCAGCAACTGCTTGGTCATGACCCAGACGCAGATGCGCTGTTACCGCCAGCACTAGAGCTAGCTACGCACCGGGTAGTGGTTAAACGCCCAAACAGTGCAGATGTGCTGGCAGGAATAAAAGCATCAATGGCTATTGAAAGCAAAAAACACAGATTTGATGTGTATTTGTGTCAAAAAAATCTAGGAGAGTAGCATGATACAAGTTGGGGGCACTTTGCCTGAAGTAGATTTTAGCCTTTTAGTAAATGGCGAAATAACTAACCCAGGAACGAACGAACTGTTTTCAGAAAAGCGCGTTGTACTATTCGCTGTACCCGGCGCTTTTACACCTACTTGCTCACAAGCACATTTGCCAGGCTATGTAGCGCTTGCTGATAAGCTTAAGGCAAAAGGTGTTGATAATATTATTTGCCTAAGTGTGAACGATGCATTCGTTATGGATGCGTGGGGTAAAGCAAACAATGCAGAAGAAATTACCATGCTAGCCGACGGCAATGGTTTCTTTACCAAGCAAATTGGCTTAGACATGAGTACAGGTAACTTCGGTGGCTTACGTTCGCTTCGTTATTCTATGCTTGTAGAAGATGGCGAAGTTAAAAAGCTAAACGTTGAAGACCCTGGTCGTTTCGATGTAAGCGATGCCCAAACCATGTTAGATAGCCTTTAATTTTTAAAAGGCGTTAAATACTCAAAGCCCGCAACAATTGTTGCGGGCTTTTTTCGTTTAGTCTTTTGTGAATATTCATTAATTTATATATGCGTATACTTGGTCGCTATTTTCATTAAAATGTAACCCAATTATGATCTAGCGTTTTGCAAATTGCGTTGAATATCAAAGTGTTCAGCGAGGGTTAATGAACTTAATTGCATCATTGTGCGTTGAAAATGCAGTGAAATTAAAGGTTCATGTACTGCGTTACTTAGCGTGTAGCCTCGTTTAGTTACCTTTACTTGATTAATGATAATAAGTATCATTTGCGAAAAAAGACAAACGTTTTAGGAAAAAATATGACAATAACACTGAAAAAAATAAGTGCTTTAGTAATGGCTTCGGCCGTTACTTTTTCGATGTTTTCTTCACAGGCGCTTGCTAACGGTGCCATTGGTGATCACGTAAACAACTTGCATGCGCATATTGGTGAATACACCGAAGAAGTACATTGGTTAGAAAGTAAATTTGGCAGTGTTGTTGATGCGTATGAAGCAAAAGATAAATCGCTTAAAACCGACGCGCTAATTGAGTATTGGGAAGAAGTAGACTTCCACTCAGCTATCGAAACCCAGTACGTGCCTATCTATGCTTCTATTTGGCAAGGTATTTATGGTGTAAAGGTAGCTATTGATGAAGGTAAGCCAGTTTCTGACGTGCGCGTAGAGCAAGAGAAGCTAAATCATGCCTTGTGGCAGGCGCTAGGCGCAGTTAAACTTGCGTCTCAATATCAGAAGAAAGGTCTGGTAGGCAAGGTTCAAACCACTGAAAAAGAGCCGACTACAGGGCCTGAAGTTATCGACGATATCAAAACACGTCTTGATCGCGTTGTTGCTAAATATGCAGAGCAGCTTCACGAGGTTGCAACAACACTAGTGCACGACACCTACCTTCAACGTTTTGAAGGTGTAGAGGGTGACTTGATTGCAAAAGACGCAGCCTTGGTTGAAGATCTAGAAAAAGATTTTAACGTAACGCTTCCGCAAGCCATTTCGAAAGATACTGGCGTAGATGCAGTACGCAAAGTAGTAGAGTCTATGCAGGCTAAACTTGATCGCGCTCGTACACTGCTAGTTGAAGTAGAACAAAGTCGTAAAGACGTATTTTAAGGAAGGGGTATGCAACGTAGAACATTCTTACAAGGCTTAGCTGCAGCCGGTGCATTAACTGGTTTGCCGTTTAGTTTTGCCCTCGCTATGACCCAAACTGGCAGTGTGTCAGTTGAGTCTTTACCTAAATTAGAAGGTGATCTCACACTCTATTTAGGGCGTGGCGAAGGCGGTCTGTATGAGAATGTTCTAAAAGCCATTGAAAAGCGCAACCCCAAGTTGAACCTAAAAGTTAGACGCGGCGGCTCAGCAGCACTGGCAAATACCATTGTTGCTGAAACAAGAGCGGGCGTTAAACGCGCTGATTTGTTTTGGGCTGTAGACACCGGTTCTATTGGCGTTGTTACTGATGCTGGCGCTGCAAAGCCATTGCCTGATGACTTGCGTTCGCAGCTTCGCGAAGATTTTCAGTACCCTAGCTGGTCACCGGTAACTGGGCGTGTGCGTACACTGCCGTATAACACAGAGCGGCGTTAAGCCCGAACAAATCCCGGAAAGCGTGATGGCGTTAGCCGATAGCGATTTGAAAGTGGGCTGGGCACCGGCTTATTCATCATTTCAGTCTTTCGTCACCGCCATGCGTATTTTGGAAGGCGATAAAGCCACTAAATCATGGCTTAAAGGCATTAACAAGCATTCGAAAAAGTATGCGGGTGAACTTGGTGTAGTGATGGGCGTTGAACGTGGCGAAGTAGATATTGGCTTTGCAAATCACTACTACACTCTTCGCCTTAAATCGGGTAAACCAAACGCAAATGTGGCCCTTGCTTACAGCAAAGGCGATGCAGGTTGCTTGGTTAATGCGTCTGGCATTGCGGCATTAAGCGACGGTGACTTACCGGTTAACTTTATCCGGTATCTGCTGTCGCACGAAGTACAGTCTTACCTTGCTCGCGAGGCATATGAAATACCTTTGGTTCAAGGGGTTGAACCACCACAAGGCTTGGCGGATTTAAGCACGCTTTCGCCACCTGAAATGGATCTTCGTAAACTGGCTGATTTACGCCCAACACTTAACCTTATGAGGGAAGCTGGCGTACTGTGACAAACTGGCCAAAGTCGTATCCACTGGCACTACTTATTGCGCTGATGGCTTTATTGCCCGTCGGCGTTTTGTTTTCTTTAGCTCAAGATAGTGCCCAGCTTTTCGATACCCATAACCTTCGTGTACTAGGCAATACTCATCTGATTGGTAAGTGCTCACCATCATTGGTTCGGTGCTGATTGGCGTACCGCTTGCCTTTTTAACCGCCTATGTGCAAGCCGCCGTTCAAGCGCTTCTCGGGTGATTCTACTTCTTGCTGCGCCACTGGCGTTGCCTAGCTATATTGGCGCATTCGCCATGTACTTCTCATTTGGTATTGGCGGAGAGATTGAAAACGTTCTAGGAATTAGCACACCCCCTATTAGCGGCTTGTGGGGCTCGGCGTTGGTCATGAGCCTATACACCTATCCCTTTGTAATGATGACAACACGCTCGAGCCTGTTGAGTTTAGATGCAGACTTAGTTAACGCGGCGCGTACGCTAGGTCTGTCGTTAGGTGCTAGCTTATGGCGTGTGGTGCTACCGCGCGGTAGTCAGGTGCTGGTTTCATCTATCGGAGGGAATGGATTAACCTT
>NZ_JBSWTG010000002.1:5216-5679 GCF_056158425.1 Planctobacterium sp. AWH2_060
ATTAAATATGGCGGTAACTGATTCAACGATTAACTCTGACACTGACAATTGGTCTTTTGGCTTTTAACAGCCTGGTACAGGCCAAAACCTCTAATCTGACCTTTAAGAAAGATCAGGTGGCGGACTTTTTGTTTTTAACAGACCGCGAGGACGGCAAACCCCTTAAAAAACAATATTTCGCGGATATTGGTCCGGCCGCTGTTGCCATGGGATATCAAAATACTACGGCATTTCGCATCACCCGGAATCCTGTCAGTGGCCAATATTTTCCCAGGGTACTTGCCATTGCCAGCTGGCCGGGTGATTGGCAACAGCGTCAGGCGTTTTTCTCCCAGCTGGTGGAGGAAAAGCCGGATATTGCCGAGCGTCGTTTTGCTATCTGGAGCACCTTTAATATGAGTAATTACGTAGATTGACCGGAGGAGGTGCTGATGAGAATGCGTAGTCGCTGTATGTTAACCTT
>NZ_JBSWTG010000003.1:0-7151 GCF_056158425.1 Planctobacterium sp. AWH2_060
ATGGCCGACTGGGCGATGAAGTCCACGATCGCACCCGGGGTGAAGAACGCACCCCGGGCCTTGCGGAGATCGACGGTGTCCCCGTCACGCAGTACATCAACAGCCACAGCTTCGGTCATCCCACCATCCTAGGGCGACCCCCTGTCACGTTTAGCCACTGGCCCACCTAAGCCTGAACTACGTGAGGGACCGGAAAACCGTGTCAGGAAAAGAACAGGCATCTTAACAATCTGCTGCGAAAAGCTAATCGGACAAAGCCATCATGCCCAATTTTTATGCAAAAAGGATGCTGGATCAAATAGCATGATATGTTCTTGTCAAAATAGGTGGAATAAAAGTACTGCACCTGCATCACGGCATCCATGTAAATCTATTGTGCGCCACTGTGAGCGAGGGACATAGGGCGCGAATAAGATCCAAAATCAACACCAAAAGCGCCTCCGACTTCAGTGTCCAAGATGGTGCGGCGTACGCAACTTTCATACCACTCGGCCGACGAAATTGCAGGCGGTATGTCATTGGTGTTCATTGTTACAATGTACTGTGCTCCCGCTCGTTCAACTGTAGTACGCGCCAGGTTTAGTGCGCCGGCTATTTGCCGAGGATCAACTCCATCGAAAACCGTAGAATCATGAATAAGAAAGTGGGGGTGCCGATTCCAGCGACTCTGTTCCATGAGGGTAAGGTCAAACGCAAATAGCTGCATTTTTGTTATGCCACTGCTCGACGAGCCGGAGACCTTAATAGAAAATTTATAGCCCAGATCGTCAACGTCGACAGTTATGGACGCGGGGCGTCCGTAAAGGTTGCCAATGGTTTCGCTAAATCGGGAGTTGACCGAGTCGAGGAATGATCGATCTCGATTCAAATTCTCACGAGCGTCGCGGCGGAAGGTGGCCTGGCGAACGTTTAGTGCATCCTTTGAAGCTTGTACGTTTCGAACGAGTTCGATGGCCTCGTCGATGGTGCTTAGCCGGGCTTTAGTCTCCGTCACTTTACGCTGCAACTCTAATAGATCATCCAGGCCACCACCGCTGGAAAGTCGGCGCAAAAGCACCTGTCTCTGAGTTTGAAGCTCGTCGATTCGAGGCTGTCGATTATGGACGTCTCGTTCAAGACGAGAAATCTCGGATTCAATAAAGCGACGTCGGTTTCCAGCGAGTGTGCGGTGAAAGGCGTCAACTTGGTCAAAGCGACGTAGGGCATTTGGCGAGAAGACCAATCCCAGCTCCCGATAGAGGTCACCAACAACACTGGCGTCGGTGTCGTCATCAGGTTCATCAAGGGAATCTCGGTAAAGCATGAGCAGTCGCTCCGCGGCCACCTGCTCATCCATTATAGTGGTAATTTGAGTCGCGATTTTATTGGACTCAGCTAAGGTGCCCTGGGGATCATCCAGAACAATAAATGATTCAGCTTGTTCTGTTGCAGTCGCAAGCTCCCGTTCAAGCTCGGCGCGTTTTATCAATAATTCGGACTCATCTTCCATGAAACCTGGGATCAGCTGAACCTCTTGAGCATAGTTTAATGCTTTAAAAGCTTCTTCGTCCCTTTCCATGCGGGCCAGCGCATGGGTGTACGTCCAATCTAGCCCTAGTAAGTATGCGACGTGCTGGCGGCTGCTCCAGGCAGGTTGCTGAGCTAGGATTTTGGTTGGATCACGCGGTGCATCAAGGCGGATTACGTATGACAACAAAGTTCGCGGTGAAATGCCATGAGAACCCGGTTCTGTGTTCTCGTCCAGTCCAAACAAGCCTAAACCAAGTAAATACTTCCAATCAACAAGTGAGATGGTTCCATCTTCACGTAGGAATTCAGACAGCATGAGATTAGCATTTCCGCCCGATGCTTTTATGCTAATACGGCTACCGCCCTTAACCTCCCGCGTAGCCCACACGCGTGAGTTAAATAGATCTAATTCCAGAGTGAAAGACCACCCCGTTTCTGCGAGAAATTTGAAAGATGTGGGCCGCTTTGAGCCCAAGCAGTAGTCGATTGCCTGCAAGATGCTGGTCTTACCTCTAGCGTTCCGACTGTGCTTTTCTGACGCTCCTGGGGCTCGGTCAGCGACAATCAGGTTCAAGCCAGAGCTGAACTGTATTGACTGGAACTCTTCTTTATTGGCGCTAAGGCGATGCAGCATTATGCCCCCTTTTAAGGAGTTGTCCGTCTTTGTATTCCAGCAACTGCACTGCGAATAGTAAATCCAGCATCAGCACAAAGCGGGCAAAGGAAATGTTCTGGAAAATGTCTCGGCACTTAATCCATGTTTGCGCCACGGACACATCATCGTCGAGTGAGGTAAACAGAACTTCTGCTTGCCTTAGTAGTGAATCAGAGGCGGAAACGTGCTTACCCGGTAGTAATAGGCTCATGCTCAAATATTTCACAGATCGAGAATAGATGGGCGACAACAGCCAAAGACGCCGCCTGGACCTCAGGGGTAAGAGTGGGTCCGCAGTTGGCGTAGGTGGACCCAACTATATTGTTGAATAGGTCATCGCCTGACAGTCCCTCTGCGAATCCGTGGTAGTAGAGTCCTTTGAAGCGTGCCGTCACTTTTTCGGAAAATCCGATCATGGCTTGATCCATCGTTGAGAGAAATTTTCTGACCTCTCTGTCTTGGGCCATGCCTAGCTCAATGAGGTTTTTGGTCTCTTCGCTGAGTTTGTTAATTTGAATTTTCTCATTAATATCAATAGCTAGTTCGATTGACGGTATATCGTCGTCCAGAACTGTAACCCCTAGGACCAATCCGTCACACACCATTTGTAGCTCTCTAAATCCAACTAACCCCATGGCATATTCAGCAGCCCGATCCATGGCTAGTTCGTGATTTTGTTTCGCTTCGCGCATCCATTCCACGGTGTGAAAAGCGGTTTGCGTGTCAACCGCGTCATGATGTTCGCCGCAGAGCAGTATTAAATTAGACTCGGCCCGTCTTTCGTTGGGCTCCATGCCGGCGTCATAGCGAGGACCGCCCGGGCTTGCAGCTGCGATGTGTGCAATTTTGGCCACATTTTTTGGTTGATCTTTGCGGTTTTTGCTTGGTATTACCAAGCTTTTTCCGCATGTTGGGTACGCGCACCGCCCACCGCTTCGGCCGAACAGGATGCGAACCTGGCTCTCCGGGGGGTCCTTCTCGCGGTTGCTCATGTGCTCTCTCCCTGTGGTCAGCTGATCCCAGATTACGTTATGGGAACTTGGCGACGGGGATCCGTGGCGCCCGTCGTCTTGGGCTCCTTGCGGTTCTCGGTGTCGATGTCAGCATGGCTTGCTGAGTAGTTGAAGCGCGAAGCGCCGTTGGGCACCCAGAGATCTGTTCAGTCGCAGATCTGCCACTGCCATGGGTCGATACAGACTGTTCTGAGCGGCGAGAGCAACGTCCCTAAGTCGTGGTGTTTGAGCCACTCTGGTTATGGGGCCTGGTCTGCTGGATGTCCGTTGATGCGGGACAGGCCGGTGCTTGCAGCGTGGCAGTCATGGGCCAAGGGCATCAGCCTCATCGGTAACGGCGCCGGCCCTTACAACAGTGAGGACCGGCGCCGTGCGCTGTCTATCGAGGTGCTGCTTGCTTAGTGGGCGGCGTAGTAGGCGTCCTTGACGGTCTGATGGATGCGGCCGCGGTCGGAGACCTCGTAGCCGTTCTCCTTCGCCCAGGCCCGGATCTTCGCGGTGTCCGGATCACTGCCGGAGGCGCGGGACCGGGTGCCGCGGGCACCACCACGGGTGGTCTTGCGGCCAACCTCCGCGAAGGGGCGTAGAGCATCGCGCAGTTTCTCGGCGTTGGTGGTGGAGAGATCGATCTCGTAGTCCTTGCCATCCAGGGTGAAGGTGATGGTGTCGTCGGCGGGGCCGCCGTCAAGGTCGTCCTCAAGGCGTACTTCGACTTTCTGAGCCATGGGTGGTGTTCCTACTGATATCCGGGTGGGGGAGTGAGATCAGGGGTGGTCGGGATCGTCGTCGGTGGGCGCGTCAGCGGGTGCATCGTCTGTCGGTGCTTCGGCTAGTTCCACGGCGTCTGCCGGTGCCGTGGTCTTGGTGCGGTTGCCGGTGATCATGGTGCCCTCGGTCGCGAGGTCCACGCAGAGCATGGCGTCCTCCACGAACGGCTTCCACCGTCTCGTGGTCGTGGTATCGATGCCGTAGTGCGCGGTGAAGGCCGTGGCCGAGACGATCGCCTGCCCAGGCCCTCGCTTAGAGCCGCTGCGAACTGCGTAGGCGTGTGGGGAGGAGTCATCAGTAGCACGTAGCGCCATCACCTGGCGGTCACGATCGTAGAGCAGCTCCACCGTCTCAGCGTTGCCGATCAAGTCGTGAGCGGCCCTGTTCAGCGAGATTACCCCCCGCTTCTGGATTGTCACGCTCGGCGCCTTAGCCAGCGGAGTCATCCTCTTGTCAAACACCTCGAACGGCATCGCCCCTCCTATGGCTTGTGACTGATGAAAATCGGTTTCATCGTAACCATCGCAGGCACTTGTCCGAGAGTCACGCGCGGCCCATCAACGGTGTCTCCGAAGGTAAGGGTTGTGCGACGTCTTGGTTGCAAGACTGGAGCCGGTGCGAGGGAATGCGTGCTCTGGTGCCAGCTTGGAGTACTTGACCTCGTGACAGTGTCAGGAGATCCTGACAGTGTCAGGGTTTCATGACACCTCGGAGGTGGACGTGCTCGGCCGCGATGGACAGCAAGGCGTGACGGCGCCGCACGCGGCATGGGAGCTGGGGGCAGCCCTGGCTGACCATTCCGTACCGGTGGACGACCGTGACGGAGTGGCAGTGGCTCAGTTCCTGCGCATGGCTGCCGATGCGTGGGCGGCCGCGAGGACCGATGATGTCGCCGACCGAGCCTTGGAGCGAGTGCGGTTCCTGCGCCTGCTGGAGCGCGGGGCCGGCGTGGCGCTGCGCGACGCCGTGGAGGATGCCCGAGGGAGCGGGGCCTCGTGGGCTGGGGTTGGGTGGGCGTTGAACACCTCCCGGCAGAGTGCCTATGAACGATTCTCCGACTGACACTGCATTCTGCTGCGGGGTTCGCAGACGGGTGAGACCGAGTCTTAGGAGCTTTCAGGGCGTCTGGTGCGTCTCGCAGTCCAAGGGATGCGAGACGTCTCGTGCCCGGAAAATTTGCGCCCGCATGATTCCGCGGTTCGGCCTGTCTCGCATCCTTGTGCTTTATCCATGCCCTAGAATCGGATACTCAACGTTAGTTGCGAGACAGATGGAGGTGGCCGTGTGGAAGCTGATCGGGTACGCGTCGAGTGTCGACGCGGCAGCAGGACGCGGACCGTCAAGTGCATGACCTGCTGGGTGCCGGTGTGCGGCGCGATGACGTGTACGCCGACCAGTGGAGTGTCTGGAGAGCCGTGCATCGCGTCCGCAGTTCGACAAGGCAGTGGCCGCGCTCGAGGAGGGCGACACGCCTGGTGATCACCACGCTGGACCGGCTGGGGCGGTCGACGCAGAACATGCTGGCCTTCGCCGAGGCGCTGCGGAGGTAGAGGTGCCGGGCTGCGGGTGCTCAACCTCGGCGGGGGAGACGTGGACACGGCCACCCCGATGGGCTCGATGGTCGTTCACCGTCATGGCCGCCCTGGCCCAGATGGAGCTGGAGATCAAGCGAGAGCGGATCGCCGACTCGGTGGCCAAGCGCCGGGCCGCCGGCAAGGACCTCGGCGGGCGACGCCAGACCTTCACCGACTCCCAGATCCGCAACGCGCTGCGGCTGATCGAGTCGGCGGCGAGCCGGCCACCCAAGTCGCCCGCGACCTCGGCATGTCCCGGGCCACCCTCTACCGGCGCATCCGCGAGGCCCCAATGGCTACTGCCTGAGTTTCCGCTCCTGGAAGGCCCGAGGAGCCGGAGAGTGCTGGTGAGACGCGTCAGCTGCCGAGGCAATCGCGGACGAAACCGCGCAGCCACTGCTGGGCCGGATCGTTCTCGCGCTGGGGGGTCCAGGCCATCGAGACCGTGAACCGGGGGAATGGGATGGGGGGCTGGGAGAGGACGAGGTCGGTGGTCGCGGCGAAGGCCTCGGCGGCGTGGCGCGGCAGGGTGACCACCACGTCGGCTGTCTTCAAGGGGGTCAGCGCCCCGGAGAAGTGGGTGGTGGACCCGATAATGCGCCCGCGCAACCCCAGGCCCTGAGGCGGATCATCGACGATCCCGCGCCGCCCGTCGTAGGAGACCAGCAGGTGCGGCATGGCCAGGTAGTCCTCCAGCCCCAGCGGGTACCCGCCGGCGGTCCCCGTCGTAGAGGCAGGCGTAGCCGGAAGAGAACAGCTCCTCCCGGTGAAAACTTTCGGCCAACCCGGGCAGGGCCCCGATGGCCAGGTCCACGGAACCCTCCGTTATCAGGGACTCGACGGTGTAGCGGTTGGACTGGCGCACCAGCACGGACACTCCCAGCTTCTGCTCCTGCAGGTGCTGGAGCATCCGGGGCAGCATGCGGGCCTCGATGTCGTCGGACATGGCCAGCACGAACGCCCGGTCGCTGGCGGCGGGGTCGAAGACGGGCTCCTCGAACAGCACCCCGGACAGTTCTCGCAGCGCCCGCCGGATGCGTGGGGCGATCTCCTTCGCCTTCGGGGTGGGGGCCATTCCGTCCTTGGTGCGGGTGAACAGCTCGTCGTCGAAGAGCCGGCGCAACCGGGCCAGGGCCGCACTGGCGGCGGCCTGGCTGATGCCCAGGGCGTGGGCGGTGTGGGTGACGTGGCGTTCGCGCATGAGCACCTCGAAAGTCACCAGCAGATTGAGGTCCACATTCCGGAAATCACGTTCGTCGATGATCATCATCGCCCATATTAGTTTCCCTTCTGATGGAGTGGGGAGGACAATTTTGGGTATGACCTCTGTGAGAGTGGCCGTCGTGCAGGCTGGTTCCGTCCTGTTCGACACCGCGGCCACCCTCAAGAAGGGCGAGCATTACATCCGCGAGGCCGCCTCCCAAGGGGCGGAGCTGATCGTGCTGCCCGAGGCGTTCGTCGGCGGTTACCCCAAGGGCCTGGACTTCGGGATCACCGTCGGCTCCCGCGCCCCTGAGGGGCGGGAGCTGTTCCGCCGCTACTTCGAGGCGGCCGTGGCGGTGCCGGGGCCGGAGACCGATCGCCTGGCAGGGCTGGCCGCCGAACTGGGCACATCACCTGGTGGTCGGGCCA
>NZ_JBSWTG010000004.1:0-4083 GCF_056158425.1 Planctobacterium sp. AWH2_060
ATCACCCCTACTCAGATTTCAGTGAAGGGCTTCAAGGATAGTTTCGTTGGGTTCGCACAAGAGCATGGCGATCCTGTACGTTTTGCTCAAAGTCATCTTCAACTGCTGCTGAAATTCCATCGTCGGTTCAAAGGGCAGCCGCAGGGCGAAATGGTGCCGGAAAAGCTGATTGATTTGCTCCGGCCGGCTCTATCGCTGCGTTGGTATTCACAGCACAAACTGCAAGGCCTGCCGCCCGCTCAGCTCGCGCATCTTCTTGATGATGTATTTATCCGCCCTGTTCTTCGTGGTGAGATCGTGGAGTTGTTGGATCGGCAGCGACAGGGACAACTCAAGGACCTGGAGCCGATTCCCACCGCCGTGGGAGAGCTTTTGCTTGCAGAAATTGAGGCCGGTCCTGCACTTGCGACGCGTAAACGGCGTCCGTTTACTCGCGAAATCATGCAGGAAGCGGACCGTTTCTTCCTCAGGTGGTCGGTCCTTAACCAGCGCTAAACCCGGAACCAGGCGCAGCCCTTGCGGCAACTAACCCCCTTGTTATTGCAGGTTTACCCTGCGTGTCTGCACTGTTAGGTCCAAACAGGTGTTGTGAAGATGGCGATTGTGCACGCAAAGCCAACAGTCCACGTGAGCGAGCGTAATGAAGCGCGGTTGAGCCAGAAGCAGGCGATGTAAAGAACGCGCATGGAAAGAAAGAGGCCGCACAGGCTGTTGATCCATTCCGGGTCTCCGCCTTGCCCGAGTGCCACGAAAACGGCGACAGCGAAGAATGGGAACGCCTCTAGGCTGTTGTAATGCGCGCTCTGCGCTCTTCGCCGAAATGGCTCGGACCAGTACTCTGGATTTCTAGGATCAGAGTTGTCGAAAGACTTGGACATTTTTCCCGGAAGTAATGCAACCAAAGGAAGCAGGCCCGCAATCAGAATTGACCAGATGGCAAATGGCATTTTGAATGTGCTCCTGTTCTAAAAGCTTCGCATTATTAAGTAGATAGGCGTATTAGAGGTGGCGGCAAGATACTAGTACTTTTCAGTAGTTATGTTCAAATTTTCTAATGCAATGCAGTTTAAAGTTTAATCTGCTTAAAGGTGCCCTAGTTCTTTAGTCGACTTTTCCCACAATACTTTTGGAATTTTTCAGTTTCGTTGAACTGTGTCACAGAACCGAAGGGTTAACGAGTTACATCCGGCACCAAATTGATAACGGGCCCTAAACGAAATGGTGTCCCAAAACGGACCTAGGAGACATAGAATGGCAATAGCAAACGTTCTATTTGTCTGTGTCGATAATGCGCTGCTGAGCCTGATGGCAGAAGCCTATGCGAACGCGAAATCCAATGGTGTTGTGCGCGCCTTTTCTGGTGGCCCCATGCCTGTCGATGGAATGAACGAGTATGGTCGCAAGATTCTCGCAGACAAAGGCATTGCAGATAAAGGCCTCGAACCGAAATCGTGGAACATTTTTGCGTTTCCACATGCCCCGCAGCCGGACTTCGTCGTCGAGCTGCAAAGCGACGCTTTGATGATGACGCCGCCAAAGTGGGCGAACGACCCAGTCGTTTCCAAGTGGCAGGTTGTTCCGGGAAATCACCGGATCACTTCTCTGGAAGATGCAAAGACTGCTTTCCGGCGGATTTGCGGATCAATTGATCGTGCGCTTTTGTCTGGTCAGTTTGAAACAAACCATATGCTCTGGCGGGTAGCTGGTTAACTTGTGAAACAGTTGGTTTCTGTGCAAAGGTAGGCGGCATTAACCAGTTTTGTCGGCGACGGTGTTGGGGAAACGAGGCATTTAGGCCAATTTGTTACTGGTCTGTTTACCTTTTCGGGTCAATCTTTACGACAGTTATGGTTAATGCACGCTCATACTGAGGCAGGGTGAAAGACACTATGAACCGCGGTTTGACAATTGCACTGGTATCCGTTCTCGCAATCTCAACGATGGCGTGCCAGCGCACCACCTATACGCGCAGCTATGTATCACCGCTGCCAGCGACACCATCCACACCCGTAGCAGGGGATTCCTTATCTCCTCTCGATCAGCAACCGGGTGCAGGTCAGGGCGAAATCACCGGCCAGCCTCTTGATGGCACTGCTGACGGGACACAAGTCGCCTCGGTAGCGCCAGGCGCAGCAGGTGGCAGCTCCGTGGGCCGTACCGATCTGTTGGGCGGTTGGGATGTCGCATCTGGCGCGGACAGCTGTAAGCTATTCATGACGCTGACGACATGGAGCGGCGGTTACCGCGCCAATACCCGTGGCTGTAGCGACGAGAGCCTCTCTCGTATCGCGGCTTGGGATCTGAACGGCAGTCAGGTTGTTCTGAAAGATGCAGCAGGCTCTGATATTGCGCAGCTCTCAGGTGGTGGCAGCTCCTTCAATGGCGTGACAAATAGCGGCGCACCGATTTCCTTCCGCCGCTAATCAAGCGAAAAATCCGAGATTTTGAGCCCGGCACAGTTTAACTGGCGCCGGGTTTTTCTTACCTATCAGGTGGCCTTCCCACTTTTTGATAGGGGTGTCCGTGCGATTTTGGCTTGATTGCGAAATTGCCTAGGAACTATGCCTAGGCTGAAAAACTCGACTAGGGTGATCCCCGATCTCCATCGAACCAACAAAACTAAAGTGGGGCCATGTGACTGAAGCGATACCAAGCGCTGTAACCGTGAAGGGGCGCTACCAGGCAATGGTAGACGCGGGCGAAATTGAAGCTGATAGCGCCCAGGTGGCTGTTGTGCGCCATCTGGACGAATTGAATGCAGCGCTGACCGAGGCGCGCATCGCCACAAAAAAGAGCGCGCTGGGATGGCTGTTCAGCAAACGAAAAGCCGAGATTGCAGCGCCAAAAGGGCTTTACATCTGGGGCTCGGTTGGGCGCGGCAAAACCATGTTGATGGACCTCTTCTATCAAGTGGCAACAGAGCCAAAGAAGCGTCGTTCGCATTTTCATGAGTTCATGGCCGAAACGCACGCACGGGTTTTCGAAGCGCGTAAACAAATTTCTGAAAAAAATTCTAAAAATTCAGACCCGATTTTGCCAGTTGCAGAAGCAATTGCGGAAGAAACACGTCTGTTGTGTTTCGATGAATTTACCGTGACCGATATCGCGGATGCCATGCTGTTGGGGCGCCTGTTCACCAAGCTTTTTGAGCGTGGTGTTGTTGTTGTCGCCACGTCCAACGTGGATCCTAAGGATCTTTACAAGGACGGCTTGAACCGAAGCCACATACTCCCGTTTATCGACCTTTTGCAGCAGAAGGTCGACGTATTGAAGCTGGATTTTAGAACGGACTTCAGGCTTGAAAAACTGGCAGGCACCCAAGTTTACGTGAGCCCGCTTGGGCCGGAATCCGATCGCCAACTCAATGAGATCTGGCGTAGCCTGACAAACAACGTGCCACCACACTCTGAAACACTGGAGAACCTCGGTCGTGAGATAAAGGTCGACAAGACCTGCGCTGGGGTGGCGTGGTTCACCTTCGACGAGCTTTGCCGTCAGCCGCTCGGGGCGTCGGACTTCCTGCGCATTGCGCAGGCGTACCACACCATCATTCTGGCAAATGTACCAGTGCTTGAAGCGCGGTTTAGAAATGAGGCAAAGCGCTTCATTAATCTCATTGATGCGCTCTACGACAACAAGGTCAAGCTCATCATCTCTGCAGATGCAGAGCCGGACAAACTCTATAGCGCGCCGTCTGGTACCGAGGTGTTTGAATTCGATCGCACGGCCTCCCGTCTGATTGAGATGCGTTCGGAGGAGTATCTCGAGGAGGAGCCGAGATTCGAAAGCTGAAAAAAATAAAAAAAATTCAGTTTTGGCGATTTAGAGCTGCTTTTTTATCCGAAAAAGATGCCATATACGGGAAATAACGCGGTTGTCCCGTCGGTTTGCCTTGCGTGTATGCGTAAAACCCGGTAACGCACTGCGACAAATAAGCGCCTTTTTAAGGTGATGGGATTACGTAAACGGGAGCTAATTGATATGGCACGGAACAAGATTGCTTTGATTGGCGCAGGCCAAATTGGTGGCACGCTTGCTCACCTGGCAGGTCTGAAAGAACTGGGTGACGTCGTGTTGTTCGAC
>NZ_JBSWTG010000005.1:0-4721 GCF_056158425.1 Planctobacterium sp. AWH2_060
ATTGCCAATGTAATCCAGGAAGTTCAGCGGCCAACACTGATATTAAGTCATAATAAAACCCTTGCCGCACAGTTGTATGGCGAATTCAAGCGGTTTTTCCCGGAAAATGCTGTGGAGTATTTTATAAGCTATTATGACTATTACCAGCCCGAAGCCTTCATTCCAAGCTCCAACCTGTACATCGAAAAGGATCTGTCCATTAATGAAGAGATCGAAAAGCTCAGACTGAGCGCAACCACTTCCCTGATGACCGGACGACGGGACATCATTGTCGTTGCCTCGGTATCCTGCATTTACGGTATCGGAAATCCCGACCAGTTTGCGAATTCAGTTATCAAATTGAGAGTGGGCGAAACCATGGCCCGCAACAAACTGCTGTATGCCCTTGTAGATATTCTTTACAGCCGGACAACCGTTGAATTCAAGCGTGGAAATTTTCGGGTAAAAGGTGATACAGTGGATGTTTTTGTTGCCTACGGCGATTTTGCCTACCGCATAATTTTCTGGGGTGATGAAATTGAGGCCATTCAGCAAATCGATCCGGTATCCGGAAAAAAACCGTGGATGAAAACAGCGGTGACCATTTTCCCGGCAAACCTCTTTGTTACGGGAAAGGAAATGCTGCCACAGGTAATACATGAAATTCAGGATGACATGGTGGCGCAGGTGGAATATTTTGAAAAAGAACAAAGACACCTGGAGGCGAAACGCTTGCAGGAACGAACCGAGTTCGACCTTGAAATGATTCGGGAACTTGGCTATTGTTCCGGTGTTGAAAATTATTCACGTTATTTCGATCGGCGGAATGCAGGTGCCCGGCCGTTCTGCCTTATTGATTATTTTCCTGATGATTATCTTATAGTTATCGATGAAAGCCATGTGACCGTGCCACAGATCCGGGCAATGTGGGGCGGTGACAGGTCGAGAAAGGTGAACCTGGTGGATTTTGGATTCCGCCTGCCGTCGGCACTGGACAACCGCCCGCTTACATTCAATGAATTCGAAGCATTGCAGAACCAGGTTATTTATGTTAGCGCAACTCCGGCCGAATATGAATTACGGAAATCCGAAGGTGTGGTAGTTGAGCAGATCATCAGGCCGACGGGCCTGCTATATCCCGCAAATAGATGTTCGTCCCACGAAAGGACAGATTGATGATTTGCTGGAGGAGATTGATGAACGTGTAAAACTCGGTGAACGGACGCTCGTAACCACCCTCACCAAACGGATGGCCGAAGAACTAACAAAATTCCTCGAACGGGCAGGTGTTAAAACAAGGTATATTCACAGTGAGGTCGACACACTGGACCGTGTGGAAATCCTGCGGGAGCTCCGGCTGGGAATTTTTGATGTGCTGGTTGGTGTAAATCTTCTCAGGGAAGGACTTGATCTGCCCGAGGTATCCCTGGTGGCGATACTCGATGCCGACAAGGAAGGTTTCCTTCGCAACCAGCGCTCGCTGATCCAGACCATCGGCCGCGCGGCGCGTAATTCCCGCGGACAGGTACTTATGTATGCTGATACGATCACCAATTCAATGAACGAAGCAATCGATGAGACGAATCGACGGCGGGCGATACAGGAAAAATACAACCAGGAGCATGGCATTGTCCCGACAACCATTCTGCGCAGCAGGGAAGAAATTCTTTCTCAAACGAATGTAGCCGACCGTAAAAAGAAAAGCCGGGCGTATGTAGAGGAAAACCATGTAAGTGTTGCCGCAGATCCCGTTGTTCAGTATATGGAAAAGGAAGACCTGGACAAGCTTATCCTGAAAACACGAAAGGCCATGGAGAAGGCAGCGGAGGGATCTTGATTTCATTGAGGCGGCACAGTTGCGTGACGAGCTGACTGAGCTTCAGAAGCTGGCTGACAAGGGAAATAATTGAGCAGTTAATAAACTCAATTACAAAATGATACGTTAAATTTAAAACGTAATTACCTATGAAAAAGTCTCGCATTTATTTCGGCATGTTCTTTTCGGCCCTTTTCGGAGCCCTGATCGCAGCCGTAATAATATATGCCGGCTTTCCTGACGTAAGCAGTGCGTCCTATAATTCCATTGCCGAGCGGCAGCAGCAGGTTAGTTATGACCAGCCATCCTCCGGAACATCCATTGGTATGTTATCCGAGCAGCTTGATTTTGCCAGTGCAGCTACGAATGTCATTCCGGGAGTGGTACATATCCGAACCCTGTTTTCATCGGGCAGGTATAGCCTCAATCCGATGAATAACTATTACAGATCACCAGCCCGCTCGTCGGGCTCGGGCGTTATTGTTTCCGATGACGGCTTTATCGTAACCAACAATCATGTAATTGAGGATGCCAGACAAATCGAAGTAGTTCTGAATGATAACAGAAGCTATGTCGCAGAACTGATCGGCACAGATCCAACAACAGACCTTGCGCTGCTCAAAATTGATGAGAACGGCCTGGATTTTGTCAGGTATGGTGATTCGGATCAGGTGGTGCCTGGTGAATGGGTACTGGCGATCGGCAATCCGTTTGATCTCAATTCCACCGTTACCGCCGGCATTGTTAGCGCCAAGGCACGAAATATCGGAATCCTTCGCGACCGGAATAACCTTCAGATAGAATCCTTTATCCAGACAGATGCCGCTGTAAACCCTGGTAACAGTGGCGGTGCACTGGTAAATCTGAAAGGGGAGCTCGTTGGAATTAATACTGCCATAGCTACTCCCAACGGCTCATATGCCGGATACTCATTCGCTGTGCCCGTGACACTGGTAAAGAAAGTAATGGATGATTTGCTTGAATTCGGCAAGGTGCAGCGCGGTCTTCTCGGTGTTCGAATCGATGATGTGGACGCGCAAACCGCCCGCGAGTGGAACCTTTCGCGAGTGTCCGGAGTGCTTATCACGGAAGTAAACTCAAACAGTGCCGCCGAAACTGCCGGCCTGGACAAAGGTGATATCGTTGTTGGCATAAATGGCATAGACGTTACAAATGTATCGGAGCTTCAGGAGCTGGTTGCCAGAAACCGGCCGGGCGATGAGATAATGGTTAGCTATGTCAGAAACGGCAATGAATTCCAAACCAATGCCGTATTAAAGGATTATGAGGGGAATTCATCTGTCTCTCCACGATCAGTGGAGGATACGATTGAAGGGGCTGTCTTTGAAGAGTTAAGCGACAGGGAACGGCAAAAGTACGAATTGGAATCAGGCCTGAAAATCACGTCTGTCGGGGAAGGAATCTGGAAGGAAGCAGGCATTGAACCCGGATTGATTGTGACGCGCATTGATAAAATTCAGATTTCCGATCTGGAAACACTTAACCGCATTCTTGCAAATACCAACGGCCCGTTTTTGTTGGAGGGTCTCGATGAGAAAGGACAAATCAATATCTTACGGTATTGATTGGTAAAAAGTGCCTCACATCCCTTCTCCGTCACTATCAGTTTGACTAGTTTTGGCAGTACATCAATCAGATTTCATTAAGCATCATGGAAACTACAACAGCACCGGAACGCATCCTGGAAAACCTGGATATTTCATTGGAAAACAGCGGCACCTCTACCGGAGATTACTGGGGTGAAACCGACGGCGAATGGATACAGTCCTTTTCTCCCGTGGATGGCCGGCATATTGCAAAGGTTGCTGCGACAACCAGCGAACAATACGAGATTGTAGTTCAGAAAGCGCAGGAGGCATTCCAGTCATGGCGACTGGTTCCCGCACCCAAGCGCGGGGAGGTGGTAAGGCAGATCGGCGAAGAACTCAGAAAACATAAAGATGACCTGGGCGCACTGGTGTCCTATGAAATGGGTAAATCCTACCAGGAAGGACTTGGAGAAGTTCAGGAAATGATCGACATCTGTGACTTTGCCGTCGGTCTGTCGAGACAATTGCATGGTCTGACCATGCACTCGGAAAGGCCAAATCACAGGATGTATGAGCAATACCACCCGCTTGGTATCGTGGGAATCATCAGCGCCTTTAATTTCCCTGTTGCTGTGTGGTCATGGAATACCATGCTGGCATGGGTATGCGGCGATGTCCTGTATCTGGAAGCCTTCGGAAAAAGTACCCCTATGTTCCATTGCCTGTCAGAAAATAGTGGCAAGGGTTTTCAGAAAAAATAATGTACCCGAAGGAGTATCCTGTCTGGTTAACGGTGATTATACCCTCGGTGAACGCCTCTCGCATGATGCCCGAATTCCACTGGTATCAGCCACGGGATCAACCCGCATGGGAAAAAAAGTAGGCGAAGCGGTGGGTGCCCGACTCGGCAAGGCCCTGCTTGAACTCGGTGGAAATAATGCAATAATCATTACAGAGACAGCTGATCTGACTGTCGCCATCCCGGGCGCCCTTTTTGGAGCCGTTGGCACCTGTGGACAACGATGTACATCAACCCGTCGCCTGATTATTCATGAAAGTGTTTATGATACATTCCGCGATAAACTGGCCAATGCCTATCAGCAATTGCGTATCGGAAACCCGCTGGTGGAGACAAATCATGTCGGGCCGCTTATTGACACCGGAGCTGTGGAAATGTACCTCGAAGCCATTGAACAAATCAAGGCGCAAGGCGGTACACTGCTTACAGGAAGCGGGATTCTGGAAGGCGATGAAGATGGTTCGGGCTGCTATGTTAAACCGGTGATTGCCGAGGTTACCAACGAGATGGCAATCGTGCAGCAGGAAACATTCGCGCCCATCCTGTACCTGATAAAATATTCAGAAATAGCCGATGC
>NZ_JBSWTG010000006.1:0-5985 GCF_056158425.1 Planctobacterium sp. AWH2_060
ACTAACGTTTCACCAAACCCTGTGGATACAAAGTTCACGGTAAACAATAAGAAATCATTGAGCTGAAATGCGCGAATAAATCACTCTGGAAACTTAATATGTACTTGAATACTGCTTGTGTCCCACTATTTACAGAGAAGGTATCTTGGAAACTGAATCCCAAACCACTTCCAAACGTAATGCTGTTAAACGTTACCATATTTGGGTCAAACAAGAGTTCTAGATCAAAAGCACCAAGAGCCTGTGTATCACTTAAATCTGAAACAAAAACATCAACACTGACTGACTGGAGATCCCTACTTCTTGAGAGCTTGGCGATAACGTTATCAACACTGCGTTGGCTGAAGTTGCAAAAAGTGTGGATAATACAAACACGCAGTTCACGATTTTTGATTTTAAATTCATTATCTAATTCCTTCTAAAATTTATTAAAGAACTGTGCAGCGATTTTGAGTGCATTGAATGGAGCATTGCCTAAAGTCGAGGACGTTGATGACTCCGTTTCCGTCGTTGTCTCTAGGATCCCCGGTAATGCAGGCATATTTCTGGCCGCTCTTATAAGAAGCAGATCGTCCATATCTACATTTTCATCACCATCCACATCACACGCCATTGGTTCTTCATCATCAAAGGAATGTTAGATAAACGTCACCAGCACCTGCCTCTAAAGTCGCAGAAGCGGGAAGCTGAGGGTCAATAACATTGACACTTACACTAACGGTGTCAGCACCTGGCGCAACAAAGCTTTGTACGGATACATTAACGTTGTCGCTCGATAAGGTGTTTACGAAAAAAACACCGGTGTTCTCGCGTCAAGCACGCCATTGTTATTTAAATCCTCTCCTGCATCCAAAACACCGTTTCCATTTAACATCTTCGTCGTTTTCAAAATCGCTGACTGAACCAGTCGCACTTTCTAAACCTACACTTGCAGAACATGTTGGTGGGAATGGGTCACCTTGAGCATTGATAAATTCAAACAACGCACCACCCGGATAAATATAGGAGTCGAAGTTATTAAATCCCTCAATAGTTATACCGTGTGGATTCAATGAGGAAGTCGTGTGAGTTCCTTGCGTAAGTCCTCCACGATTGCTGATGAAAAAGGAATATCTGGAAATGGCGTAAAGCTTTCAGCAGGAACTGGAACACCGTCTAACAACAACGTGCCAACGTCGTCGTTTGCCGCGATAATCGTAATAAAGTTTTGTACAAACTGTGACTCGCCAACCGTTGAGAATGTATAGTCTGTCAAATAACTGCTCAGAAGGTATCATGTTACCCATTGCTGGATCACCTAGAGTTGCTCCTGAACCACTTTGACCTGTCATGTATTGAGTTACAAAAATAGGCTTGTCAGCGGTGAAACGAAAGATTACCTGTTAATGAAGACGTTTCAATGAACTCTCCCGTATTAATTGTCCCTTGAAAGATGCTGTTGATTGAAACTGAAGTGTTATCTTCAGATGCTACAATTCGGTATATCGTTCCATTAGGACGATTTGGCAGTCCTGTTGCAGAAGCAGAAAGCCCCCAAGATTGAACCGGCGGGGCCACCTCATAGATGCTGATCACAAGCGCTTACACCTGTAGGAACATTTGTGCACCCGTTTCCATTTACCATGCCGATAGGTTTAGTAGCCTCAACCAAAGTACCAGTAAGAGACCCTGATGGACCAGAAGTAGCAGTAGAGCGACCAAAGTACACCTCACCTCTATTTAGAGAAACCTGAAACGGCACGCCCGCAACGTGTCCTATCATATTGTTGCTGGGTGTTATCGTTACGAGCGTGTCATCTTGAGAGGCATAAATAGCGAGCTGCGCTCCTCTCGCTGCAGAATTGTAGGTCGAAGCAATGTACCGAGTATTCATCGTATCAACAGGTAAGCCCAAAGCCGCATCAGATGACGCAGTGCGCCTGTTCACCGTATACACCACGGAACTCATTCTCTGCAAATGCATGTATCGCGTTATTCTGCACGCTATCCACAGCAACCGTTGATATAGCGTCGATTGGAATCTGTACTACTGTCACGCTTCCCGGCGATACTGTTTCAACGGTTGTAAATGTAGGACTGTTCAGAGGGTAATTTAATGTGACGTCTGTCGTGATGCTCGTCACTTGTTAAGTGTATTTCAACAGAGCCGGAGTTATCAAAGTTAGGAGTAAACGCCAAGATAAACTCAGTACCTTTGTTATCTACCTGTTGTGCACTCGCCAAATGAGTGGACAATAGGGAAGTAGCAATAAAGAGTAGAGCAATAAATTTACAATACTTTTGGGGCTTTAATTGTTTTGAATAACACATATTTCATTATCCTTAATTACTTAATGTATTTATTTTGATTTGACGTGAGGACTGCTTCCTACATCATTCAACAACCTAAATACTTCACGACTTCTGAAATATGGTGTTACCTCACAAAATGCCCTGCAGCATGATGCATGCCACAAAACATTTTTCAAACATAGTCAGATAGTTATATATGAGGAGAGCAGGCAAGATAATGAAGTGTAAAATTTTTGGACGCATTTTGTACAAATATTTATAGCCAGACTTCTCGTCATCCAACTAAAAAAATGGGGTCAGAGTACTTTTATTCTGGATATAAAGTACCCTGACCCCATATTTTTGGGTGTTACATGCTGTAGAAATGTACTCTGACCCCAATATTTTATTTGAGGTTGCGGAGGCCTTGGGTTAAGAGGCGGTCTAGCGCGTTGGCAAAGTTTTGTTTGTCGCGCTGGGAGAACGCCTTTGGGCCCGCCGGTGTGTTCGCCGCTTGAGCGCATGGTGTCCATGAAGTCTCGCATACCCAGTAATCTGCTTGATAGACGACTTGTCGTATTCCTCACCGCGGTTGTTTAACGCGAAGCGCGTTTTTTGCCAGTACATCAGCGGCCAATGGGATGTCGTTGGTTATCACCAAATCACCGGCTTCGCACTTCTCTACAATGTAATCGTCAGCAGCATCGAAGCCAGAAGGCACTTGCGTTAAGGTGATGTGCTTGTCTGGTGGGACAGACATAGAGTGGTTAGCCACCAAAGACAAAGGCAGCTTGGTACGTCTAGCTGCCTTAAAAAGAATGTCTTTGATAACCGCAGGGCACGCGTCGGCGTCAACCCATATATGCATGGTCGTATCTCGTATTTGAAACTATTTACGCTAGCATACCACCATCTACTACCACTGTCGTGCCTGTGGTGTAGCTTGATGCATCTGACACTAGGTACAATACTGTGCCGGCCATTTCGTCTGGGTCGGCTACGCGGCCTAGCGGAATAACTTTCAGCGCGTGCTTCAAGATTTGCTCGTTGGTCGTTAACGCTGACGCAAACTTGGTGTCGGTCAAACCTGGCAGTAATGCGTTTACGCGAATGTTTAAGCTACCGCACTCTTTTGCGAACGACTTAGTCATGCTAATAACGGCCGCTTTAGTAATAGAGTAGATACCCTGCATATCGCCCGGCGTTACGCCGTTTACTGAAGCGGTATTGAGTATGACGCCACCGCCCTGCTCTTTCATCATTTTGCCATGCTTCAATCGACATGAAGAAGTAGCCACGAATGTTCACGTCTACGGTTTTGTTGTAGGCGCCTAAGGTCAGTATCTAAAATGTGTCCAAAGTAGGGATTGGCCGCCGCGTTGTTTACCAGAATATCCAGCTTGCGGAAATCACGTTTGATGACATCGAAGGCTTCGGTAATTTGCTCCATTTCACCTACGTGGCACGCCAGCGCCGTGGCTTTTCCACCTGCGTCGCGAATTGAAGATGCAACCGCTTCACAGCCGTCAATTTTGCGGCTTGATACAATAACGTGGGCGCCATACTGAGCCAGCAACCGCGCTATAGATTCGCCGATACCGCGGCTAGCACCTGTTACCAGTGCAACTTTTCCTGTTAAATCAAATAGGTTGTTCATCAAACATTCCTTCTCTTGCCGTTTTTACGCAAACTACGTAGCTCAGTGTCCTATCTACGATAGCTGCATTTGTCGTGTAATAAGTCTTTTATAGGCTTTAAAAATACGCCCACCCAAAAGCTTATCGATTTTATCTTCATCACACTTGGCGCTTATGCCAGCATACCGCCGTCAAGTACCACAGACTGCCCCGTCATAAATGACGATTCATCACTACACAGCCATGCTATAGCATTTGCGATTTCTTCAGGCTTACCCAAGCGTTTCATTGGGTTGGCTGCCAATTAAGCCCCTTTTGGCCGCGTTCATCCAACTTTAGATAACACGCCTTGAACCATAGGCGTATCGACAAAACTAGGGCATACCGCGTTGATACGAATGTTCGCTCGCGCGTACTCCACCGCCGCCGATTTAGTCAGCCCTATTACCCCGTGTTTAGACGCACTATAAGCACTTATCATTGGCGCTGAGCGCAGACCCTGCTACGGAGGCGATATTGATTATGTGACCGCCACCTGTTGCTGGTCATGTGCTTCAGCGCGTTTTTCATGCAGTACCACACGCCTGCCAAGTTGACCTGAATGTTTTTCATAAACATAGCGTCGTCGACTTCGGTAAGTGGCGCAGGAAAATGGTCGATACCCGCGTTGTTTATGATCACATCTATCTTTTCAAGATGAGAAAGGGCCGTTTCGAACATCGCCTTGACCTGAGCAGGGTCGGTAACATCAACCGCCACTGCATAGGCTTTACCACCTGATGCAATAATTTCTTCAGCCAGTGTTTTGGCGTTCTCTTCGTTGAGATCGGCAATACCTACTATTGCACCACGTGCACTTAAAACGCGAGCTGACGCGGCACCGATCCCCGAGCCGCCACCAGTAATAAGAATATGTTTACCTTCAACATTTGCAGCTACATTCATTAGCTGTACTCCAGTTTAATTTACGTGCGCTGCATCTTCTCCAATGCCAATTGAGCGCACATAGTGATAATATAAATTTAGAAATAGCTCGCCTTAACGTTGTTGCAAGATGCTTCTCGTGACGTCAGTACTTCTATGTCGCGGCTTACTAGCGGTAGTTCCCAATTTAAAAAATACTCTGCTGCGGCAAGCTTTCCTTCGTAGAAGTCAACATCCTGTTCGCCTGCACCCTTACTTAACGCTTGCTCGGCGACGTTAGCTTGGCGCAGCCAAATCCAGCTCACTACACAGCTTGAAAAGATGTTTAAGAAGCAGCTTGCGTTGGTTAGCAACACAGACTGTTTGTCAGAGCGCAGGTCTGCAGCAGCTTGTTGTATAAGTGCACCAAGCTGGTCTAAATACGGTTTTAGTTTTGCTGCCAGCGCCTGTGCTCTTGGGCGTTTCTGCGCGCTTCATGTCGCGCGTGACTCGCGCTAGCAGCACTTGCAAACCTTTACCGTCGTGCTGCCACAGCTTTCTTCCTAGCAGGTCTAACGCCTGAATGCCGTTGGTGCCCTCGTGAATTGGGTTTAGGCGGTTATCGCGCCAGCACTGCTCAACCGGGTATTCGCGGGTGTAGCCAGCGCCGCCTAAAATCTGAATCGCCAAGTCGTTAGCTTTAGGGCCAAACTCTGACGGCCACGCCTTAAATACCGGGGTTAATAGGTCGAGGAGCTGAGAAAGCTCGGTACGTTTTTCACTGTCGGCTTCGGTTTCCATCTCATCGATGAGCATGCTGCCGTATAAGCAAAGGGACATACCGCCTTCGCAGTACGCCTTTTGCGCCAAGCAGCATACGGCGGACATCACCGTGATTAATAATAGGGGTTGGATCGTCTTCTGGTGCTAAGATTCGGGGCGGCGCGCCCTTGTGTACGGTCTTTGGCATATTCTAGTGAATAGCGATAACCGCGATACCCTATCATTGCCGCACCGTAGCCCACACCAATGCGTGCTTCGTTCATCATCATGAACATATAGCGCAAACCTTGATGGGCTTCTCCGATTAGGTAGCCGTAGGTGCTGATGAGAATGCGTAGTCGCTGTATGTTAACCTTAACAATACGTAACTCAACGAAGTGACGCAAAAACA
>NZ_JBSWTG010000007.1:0-5792 GCF_056158425.1 Planctobacterium sp. AWH2_060
TTACGTATTGCTAAGGTTAACATACAGCGACTACGCATTCTCATCAGCACCTACCACGAACGGCCTCTTCAAGGCTTAAATCCATGTTGTAACGTAAGTCCGAACCACGTTGTTGACGCGATTGACGACGACCACCGCCACCACCAAAGATATCTCCAAACACATCACCGAAAATATCACCAAAATCACCATGACCGCCGCCGAAGCCACCGCCATGACCGCCACCACCTTGTTCAAAGGCTGCGTGACCATATTGATCATACATCTGACGTTTTTGGTCATCAGTTAGTACTTCGTAGGCTTCTTTTACTTCCTTGAATTTAGACTCAAGTTCTTTATCGCCTGCGGTACGGTCTGGATGATATTTCATCGCTAAGCGCTTATACGCTTTTTTTATGTCTCGTTCGCTGGCATCTTTGCTCACGCCGAGAACTTCATAATAATCGCTTTTTGACATATCTATCACACTACTCTTTTTACTGCAGTTACACTGCGTAAGGTAAGTCGAACGACTTTACCGTTTATATACATGCAAAAGGCGCGTCAAGCGAAATCGCTGGCGCGCCTCAATCATTTCATCCTAACTTAATTGGCTAAACAAAGCAGCCATTAATGCGTTAGGCAGAAGCGAAACAAGCAATTACTTGTCGTCTTTCACTTCTTCGAACTCTGCATCAACAACATCGTCGTCTTGTTTTGCAGAAGATTGTTGTGCACCTGCATCCGCACCACCTTGTTGTTGCTGTGCTTTAGCTTGTGCAATTTCCATTAGCTTTTGTGACTTCTCAGCAAGAGCTTGAGTTTTCGCTTCAATCTCTTCTTTGTTATCACCTTTAATCGCCGCTTCTAGCTCAGTAAGCGCAGCTTCGATTGCTTCTTTATCTTCTGCAGGTAATGCATCACCCGCTTCTTCGATTTGCTTGCGTGTACCGTGAACCATTGCATCAGCTTGGTTACGAGTTGCTACTAGCTCTTCGAATTTCTTATCTTCTTCAGCGTGCGCTTCAGCATCACGAACCATTTTTTCTACTTCATCGTCGCTTAGACCTGAAGAAGCTTGGATTGTGATCTCTGCTCTTTACCTGTATCTTTATCTTTAGCAGATACATGTAAGATACCGTCCGCATCTACGTCGAATGTTACTTCGATTTGTGGCGTACCACGTTGTGCTGGGCGAATACCTTCTAGGTTAAATTGACCTAGTGATTTGTTATCGCTTGCACGCTTACGCTCACCTTGTAATACGTGAATCGTTACCGCTGATTGGTTGTCTTCAGCTGTTGAGAAAACTTGTGATTTCTTAGTAGGAATCGTCGTATTTTTCTCGATTAGCGCAGTCATTACTTGACCCATAGTCTCGATACCTAGTGATAACGGAGATACGTCAAGTAGAAGTACGTCTTTAACGTCACCAGCTAATACACCACCTTGAATCGCTGCACCATACTGCAACTGCTTCATCAGGGTTAACATCTTTACGTGGCTCTTTACCAAAGAACTCTGCAACTGTTTTTTGAACTAGAGGCATACGTGTTTGACCACCAACAAGGATGATGTCATTTACGTCGCTTACTGATAAATCAGCATCAGCTAGTGCACGCTTAAGTGGCTCAATTGACTTAGTTACTAAGTCTTCAACAAGTGACTCAAGTTTTGCACGAGTAACTTTCACGTTCATGTGCTTAGGACCTGTTGCGTCAGCAGTCACGTACGGTAAGTTAACTTCTGTTTGTTGTGCAGAAGAAAGTTCAATTTTCGCTTTTTCAGCAGCTTCTTTAACTCGTTGCATTGCAAGCGGGTCGTTTTTAAGGTCGATACCTTGATCTTTCTTAAACTCTTCAACTAAGTAGTTGATAACACGGTTATCGAAATCTTCACCACCTAAGTGAGTGTCACCGTTAGTTGCTAACACTTCAAACGTGTGCTCGCCTTCAACTTCGTCGATTTCGATGATAGAGATATCGAAAGTACCACCACCTAAGTCGTATACTGCAACAACGTTTTCACCTTTATTTTTGTCCATGCCGTATGCAAGTGCAGCGGCAGTTGGCTCATTGATGATACGTTTAACTTCAAGACCAGCAATACGACCAGCATCTTTAGTCGCTTGACGTTGTGCAGTCATTGAAGTATGCAGGTACTGTAATTACTGCTTCAGTAACCGCTTCACCTAGGAAGTCTTCTGCTGTTTTCTTCATTTTCTTCAGCACTTCTGCTGAAATTTGTGGTGCAGCACGTTTCTCGCCACGCGCTTCAACCCATGCATCACCGTTATCAGCTTTTACAATTTTAAAAGGCATGATACCGATATCACGTTGTACTTCTTCGTCTTCAAAACGACGACCAATTAAACGCTTGATTGCAAATAATGTGTTAGTTGGGTTAGTTACTGCTTGGCGTTTTGCAGGTTGACCAACTAATGTTTCACCGTCTTGCGTGTATGCAATAATCGATGGTGTTGTGCGATCGCCTTCCGCGTTTTCGATAACGCGTGCTTTATCACCGTCTAGTACTGCTACACAAGAGTTAGTAGTACCTAAATCGATTCCAATAATTCTACCCATGAATCTTCTCCAACTTCAAAATTCGTTAATACGTTCGATGACTAGTAAATAGGGATGCAGGAAACTGAATTCAACTATAAAAATGAAAAATTTTACTTTTTTTTGAAATTTTTTTTGAAATGCATGTTTTTTCCTCAAAAAGCACTGTATTTGCACGCCTATTGCGGAATAAACAAACTGGTCTGATGACTTTGGCTGTGCTATAACCTAAACCATAACAATAAACGTTAAGGAAAATTATGCATTTTGATCAATTACTCGCCATGGCAGCTGAACTTGGTAAAGACAAAACAAAAGTAATGCAGTTTCCAGAAAACTGGTGCCAAGGCCGCACTGCATTTGGTGGTTTATCTGCAGCTTTATTATATCAAGCTATACGGCAGCATATCGATAACTCTCGCCGTTTATTATCTTTAAGTACTAACTTTGTTGGCCCGTTAATCGCTGACAATGATTTTTCAATCGACGTTGAAGTCTTACGTGTAGGAAAAACAGTGCGCAGGTACTGGCAAAAGTGATTCAAAATGGCGATGTTTGTGTTATTACACAAGCCTGTTTTGGGGCTGAGCGTCAATCAAGTGTACGAGTAGATGTCACTAAAACCATGCAGCTAAAACCGGTTGATGAACGTTTTATCCTACCTTATAAAGAAGGCGTGATGCCGGCATTTTTCCAGCATGTGGCATTGTGTTTGCAAGACGGCAATATGCCTTTCTCTGGAGCAGACACCTCACATTTAGGTGGTTGGATGAAATTCAAACATGTACCAGAGCAAATGAGTGAAGCGCATATCATTGCTTTAACAGATGCATGGCCACCGACTCTATTACAAATGTACAAGCAACCTGCACCAGCAAGTAGTATGTCATGGTACATAGAATTTGTAGAAGAACCTGCAATTGCCCATGATGCTTGGATTGGTTACGAGGCTGTTACCCATCATAGTAAAGATGGCTATGGTCTTGAAGATGGCTGTATTTGGAGTGAAGACGGTAAGCTAATTGCATTGAGCCGCCAAACTGTTGCGTTATTCGCGTAACTCTGGCTCTGAAAGCTGCGCGTACTCAGTACCATCAAGGCGAATAATTGCTTGGTATTCGCCTGATTCTTATGATCTCACCAAGACCCAAATTAAACGTGTTTTTTAACGTTTTACTGTAAAAAAACGCAGGTCTTGGTGCTTCTTTAAAGATTGCATGCACAATAAAAGGTTTTACCTCAGCGCTTTGTTTATATTTTTCTAAATAATATAAAAACACCCGGCGCTCTAGAATAATAACATCAACCCAGCCCTTCATAAGGTGATCAACTTGCGCTTCTTGGTTAACCACTTCTTCGTAAGAGCGTAAAATATTGGTAACCGATTTAAAAGGTGCTTCAATAAAATTAGTTGCGTTTTGAAAGGCAAGTACACTTTTACCTGCTAAATCATAGATAGTGCTAATTTTTAAATCTCTATTAGCAAGGCTGACCGCGACATTTTGATAGCGCAGTAGTTCATCACTTTTATAAACATGTGGAGTGAGAACTGGAGGAAAGTTTAATGCAATATCAACCTCTCCCTGCATAAGCTGTTGCTCTGCACGTTTATTAGACATGTAATGAATATGAATATTAGAGATGCCTTGTGACTTAAAAGCTGCTTTTAAAATTTCAAGTTGAATACCGCTATTGGTATCTTCGATAACATAAGGAGGTAAAGAGGCGCTTGCAGCAACAACAATAGGTTGTTGTATATTTGGCTCAGATAAACACTCACCTTTAACACTAATAAACAACATTAAAAGGGTAAATAATTGCTTCACTAATCACCATAATGAATTAAATGTATTAAAAAGCGTAATCGCTTTGTACAAATATTAGCTTATATTAAACAATGCTGCATTTGTATTTATGCAGTATTTGGTGCAAACTTAACTAAGTTCTTGTTTATGAGACGCTAAGTTTGCAAACAGCCTGCCCTAGTTGTGATCTGGTCGTTGAGATCCCACATTTAAATGCAAAACAAGTAGCGCTTTGCCCACATTGCAATACTAAGTTATCAACATCACAAGCCTGCCAAGACAGTACAGTGGTCGCATTGAGCTTAAGCGCAATAGTCATGCTTTTAAGCAGTATGTTTTATCCTTTTTTATCTTTCACGAGTAGCGGTATTACACAAACCATTACGCTTCCTGATGCTGCGCGTATTTTATTCAATTACGATAACGATTTTTTCGGGTCTATTTATTGACATAAGCATCATAGGCTTACCTATGTTGTTATTACTATTGATTATTCCGCTACATTTAGGTGTATTAAAAGTACTACCTTATTTGTGGGGCAAAAGATTGTTAAAAACCACCTTTGCTTTAGAGCCTTGGATCAGTGTCCGAGATTTTCTTAATCGGGGTGATGGTCAGCATGGTGAAAATAATGTCAATGGCAGACATTGAATTTGGTGGAAGCTTTTGGTCCTATGTGGCATTTGTGGTTCTATATGTAGCAACCATGGCGAAGTTAAATAAACACTATCTTTGGAAGCAATTAAAAGAGCCCGCATATATAGATTCAAACAATTTGCAAACACACGAGCTGTCGATCAAGGACTGCGTGCTTGTCATGTTTGTGGCCAATTATGTAATACTGAAATTTGCTCGCGATGTGACACTAAAACCTTTACCCGCAATCCTTATAGTGTACAAAAAGCGTTTGCTTGGTTGATCGCATCTGTCGCTTGCTACGTCCCAGCCAACATCTACCCAATTATGTATACCACCAGCCTAGGTGATGAAATGCCTTCTACGATTATTGGTGGTGTGATGATTCTGTGGAATAGTGGTTCTAGGTGTCGGGCGTGTCCCGGTGGCCGGCCGGCCGGCCTGAACCGGCCGGAGTGCGTGAGGCGCGACGCGGGCGCGGTGGCTCACGCCGCGCGCGCGCGCGCGCGCGCGCGGGCGCCGGCCGCCGCCGCCCGCCGCCCGCCGCCGCCGCCCGCCGCCTCGTTGCTGCTGCTGCTGCTGCTCTGTCTCACCCACCACACGCTGCTGCTGCTGCTGCTGCTGCTGCTGCTGCTGCTGCTGCTGCCACCTGCTGCTGTGCTGCACGCTGCTGCTGCTGCTGCTGCTTGTGCCCGCCACTGCTGCTGCTGCTGCTGCTCACTCATGCTGCCACCAGGCTGCTGCTGCTGCTGCTGCTGCCACCCTGTGACCAGGTTACCGTGAGATACCACTGAGTCCAGGCTGGGCT